>NZ_JACCFH010000003.1 GCF_013410775.1 Sphaerotilus montanus
GATGAGGAGGTCCTCGCCGAGGAAGAGGAACGGCCGGCCGAGCTGGTCGTGCAGTTGACTTGGCCGGAGTGGACCGCGATCCGGCTTCGCCATCGCGCCACCTTGCTGATGCTCGCCGAGGAGTCGCCGCATCTCATTCGCGGCTGGCTGAATGACCGCGTCGAAGCGTCGTATAAATCCATACCCCCCCCACCTGAACCAACTGAATCTGCGAGCCCGCTGGTTCTGGCGGCGGTGGAACCGCCTGGGCAGGTCGAGATACTGCCCGCAGACAGCGTCTCCAGCCCGCAGCGCGAGCTTTTTCCGCTGCCCGCCGACCCGCCCGCCGACCCGCCCGCCGACCCGCCCGCCGACCCGCTCGCAAGCCGCTTGGCACGCTGGAAAGCCCGCCGTGAGCTGCTCTACCGGCGCGCGTTGGGCATCCATCCTTGAGGTGTAAGTAAGCCCCGGAAGGGTGCTTACTTACACCGGTGGATGGATGCCCACCGGATGGCTCAAGAAATGACATTCGGAGTGCATCGAAGCGACAGCGAACGATGCACGTAGAATGGCATTTTTGAGTCAGCCGGGAGCCGCGTAGCGGCTCTTCAACGCGCGCATAGAAAGACGCTCACGATGACTACGTCACCCCCCCCACGCACGCCAGGATGGAAGCCAAGCACGCCAGAAGAACAGGCGCGATTTGAACAAATACAGGCAAGAGCAGCAAATTTTAGAGAAAAGCACGGCATACAATTATCTGCGCCGAAAGCTGAGATAATAAAAACGCCTCCGGAGATAATACAAGAGCCTCCGAAAAAACCATCCAAGGCCACCGTCCAGATAACAAAATCAGTTCAGGAAGATCCTCCGATTCAGGCATCAAAAGGCCACAAGAAAAAGAAAAAGCCAGCATCAATTAAATCGAAACAGCAGCTTGTCCCAAAACTTGGCAAGAATTGGCGTGCCGAGATATTTGAAGCGATGAAGCCGAAAAAGCAAACTCGCCGGCCAGTTTCGATGGTGCTTCAAGCGACGGCGGTTTTGTGGGCGACAGGGTGCCGTCCGTCAGAGATAGAAAAGGGTGTCGAGGTTTCATTAGATAATGAAACAGGGAATTTGACATTCTTCGTAATCGGCGCAAAAACCGGCAAGTCAACTAACGGTCAGATGGAATCTGATCGAGGAATAAAATTCCGCTGGATCACTCTTCAACGCGACATGACACCAGCCACAGAACTGCTGGCGGAACTCATTGAAAAGGCTGGCAAGTCAATTACAGTCAAATATGACTCTAACGGATTAGGTAATAAAATATCTGATCGAGGCTTCGAGTTATTTAATAAAAAGGGAGTCTCACCATATTGCTTCAGGCATGCGATGGGGTGTGATTTAAAATCGTGCGACTTGATGGATGACGTTGAACGGTCTCAAGTCATGGGACATTTATCTGTCGAGTCGCTGAGTAAATACGGCCGACGCAGAAGAGGCGGCAAAGGTGCTCGCCCGATACTCTCTGTGAAAACGTCTGAAATGCCGCACGGCACCCTCACACACACACCCCCTGTGCCGGCTGCTGCGCCGGCGGTCGCGGCAGACGATGGAGATGACGAGGGAGAGGGGAACCAGGTCGCGCGGCCTCGCGGCTGACCTGCTCCGCTCGCGCTGCAATTTTGCAAACTTTTTGCAAAATCGACGGGTTTCCGGCGATTTTGCAACGGTCGGCTTGTGGGCGGACCGGCGGCAGCACCGTCATCAGACCCCGCAGGGGGCTATCGGTGCAGCCGGTGTTTACGGCCGCCTCGGCGGCGCCGCCGCCGCCCAGGGTGGCGGCATCTGTACGCCAAGGTCCAAATGCGTCTTGACTGAGTATCAGCCCTTGGCGGCGTGCCGCTTGGCCGGCGTGGGCACCGGTGCCGGCGCCTGCACCGCGGTGACTGGCGGTACCGCTGGCACAGCAGCGGCTCGTGCCGCGGCTGCGGCCTCTCGCGCTGCTGCTGCTTGCTCCGCTGCGAGCGCTGCGGCGGCCTCGGCCCGCTCAGCGCGCTGACGCTCGGCGTCGAACTGCGCCGCCAGCACTGCCGCACGCTGCTGCGCTGCTGCGGCTTCTTGGCGCGACGACATCACTTGCGCCTGCTCTATATCTAGAGCGTCTGCTGCGGCTTTGGCGGCGGCGCTGGCCAGCGCCTGCGCATCGGCCTGCGCTTTCGCGATCGCGTCGGCCAGCGTCTTGGCTGCTGCTGCCGCGTCGGCGGCGCGGGCTGCCCGTTCGGCGTCGAGCTGAGCCGCGATCTCGGCGAGCGCCTGGCGGTGCTCTACCGCCAGGCTGCGCGCTGCAGCGGCGGCGCTGCTGTGCGCCTGCGCGACCGCATCGGCCAGCGCCAATGCGTGCGCCTCGGCTGCGGCCAGCGCTGCGCCTGCCGCGTCCTGGCGGGCCTGCGCCAGTGCTGCCGCTGCGGCGCTGGCGTCGGCAACACGGCCAGCTCGCTCGATGTCGAGCGCCTGGCCGAGCGCATCCGCGCGCGTCCGCTCGGCCTCGGCCTCGTCCAGCGCCTCGCCCTGGCCGATCAGCGCTGCGTCGCGCTCGGCCGCAGCGGCTCGCACTGCCTCGTCCATGGCCTGCCGTGCTGCCGAGACTCGGCCCTCGGCCTCGACGCGGGCCGCTGCCCACATCGAGGCGGCAGCCTCTGTGACGGCGGTGGGCACGTCCGCTGCCGCAGGTGCGGCCGGCGCGGCTGCGCCCGGATGCTCGGCCGACCACGTTCGCAGGACAGTGGCGATGGTGGTCATCGAGCCCGTGCCCAGCCGGGCGCGGACTGCACGCACAGTAGGCGCTTGGCCAGTAGCTGCGATGGCAGCCGCTGCGCTGGTGATGTCGTCTGTCGTGATGCTCGATACAGCCATGTGGATCTCCTGATGTGGAGCCTACATCATAACACAAAACAACCATAACACCATAACGTTACGATGTTATGGTGTAACATCGTAACGTTATGGTGTTATGATGTAACGTTACGGTTAAGCGGTGTTCGCCGGCCAGCGGCAGCGGTCGGCCTGGATCGCGGCACCGCTGGATCTGGGCGTAGCCCGTGCCGAGCAGCACTTCAGTCAAGACGCATTTGGACCTTGGCGTACAGATGCCGCCACCCTGGGCGGCGGCGGCGCCGCCGAGGCGGCCGTAAACACCGGCTGCACCGATAGCCCCCTGCGGGGTCTGATGACGGTGCTGCCGCCGGTCCGCCCATGAGCTGACCTGTGCGGGTGGTCGGCGCAGGTGGCCGGTTCGGACCCGAAGGGAGTCCCTTGGTATACATACGAGAAGTGCTACCAAACGCGGGTGATCCCTGAGGCTGGCAGGCCTCAGGCGAGATGGTCGGCGGGTGCCGGCGCCGGCCGGATGAAATGAGCCTGCTACCTTCAGTTGGGGATCTGCTCCAGAGTCTGCGCATGAAGCGCATACCCTCTTCTCATTCGCACGATTCCCTCGGACCCAACGGAAAACCAGCGGGGGACGGGGTCTCAACGGGCGCCAGACTGGGCCGTATGAAGACACCTCCCACTTTCTTGCTGATCGCCGCAGTTGCTGCGGCGCTTGCTGTCCTGGCCGTCGTGTTCCAGCACCATCAGCAGGGCGCCAAGCTGCTGATCGAGCTTGCCGCGATCGTTGCGGCGAAGAAGCCCTGAGCCCGTCGGCCTGTGTCGGGTACGATTGCCATAAGCGAAAAAGCCCGCATGGGGATGCGGGCTCGTCGCTGGTGTGGTTGGGGAACCGCACCAAGTTCATGGCCTCCAGCGTTAGCAGCGCCTCGGGCCGTGTTGATCAACGCGTAGACCGTGGACCAACAACTGTGAGTGAATTTTATGGCGCCCCGGGCGCTGATGTGTGTGCGCACACAAAAAAACCGTTTATTTGTGCATCGACTGGCGAGATCGCCGGACCGTCGCGGACCGTCGTCGAGCATGCCCGCGCTGCTCGCGCCAGGCGCTTCGACTTGCTGAGCGTCATCCGCAGCATCTACCCCTCGCACCGAACAGCATCCTGCATGTGGTCGCGTGTCTCGCAAGACACGCAGATCCAGGTCGTCCGCGACGTGCTCACGCTCAAAGCTCGATATTCGGGCCTGCGCGTCTGCGGAAGTATTTGGACGTGTCCCGTGTGCGCCGCGAAAATATCCGAGCGCCGCGCCGCTGAACTCGCGCAGGCCATCACTCAGGCGCGAAATCTGGATATTGAAGTGGCGCTGCTGACGGTCACTGTGCCGCACGTTCGGGGTGAATCACTCGCTGACCTGCTCGCTGCGCTGAGAAAAGCCTGGCGCTCGTTCACAAGCGGCGGCACCTCCGGCCGCCTGCGCCGTGCGATCGGCCTTGTCGGCACGATCCGCAATACTGAAGTCACCTACGGTGAAAATGGCTGGCACCCCCATTTCCACTGTCTGATGTTTTTCCGTGGAAAACTCGTTGACCTGGAAGAAATTCAACGGGCATGGGGCGAGCACTGGCAGAAATGCGCCGTGTCGGCGGGTTTGCGTGAGCCAAGCACAGAGCATGGTCTGACGATCCAGCCCGGTGACTACGCTGCTCGCTACGTCTCGAAATGGGGCCTCGAACATGAAATGACAAAAAGCATGGCGAAAAAGTCGCGCGTCGGCGGGCGCACGCCCTTTGATATTGCCGATGACTTCGCTGATGGGAAAGATGTCGAAAAGAACGCGGCGCTCTGGCGCGAGTATGCCACGGCATTTAAAGGCCAGCGTCAGCTATATTGGAGCGCCGGCCTGAAAAAACTCCTGGTCGTCGAAGATAAAACC